>CP033786.1 GCA_003955985.1 Corynebacterium jeikeium | reverse complement strand
TCATTCCACGCCTGACACTCGGTTCCGGGAAGGCAGTTCGCTCCAAGCTGGACTGTATGCACGAACCCCCCGTTCAGCCCGACTACCACGTTGTCCCGGTAACTATCATCTTGAGTCCAACCCGGAACAGACACGAAAAATCGCCAGTGGCGGTAGCCATTAGTAAGAGGATTCACGGAGCGGAGTAGTAGAGTGTTCTACAGAGTTCTTGAAGTGGTGGCCTGACTGCGGCTACACTGGAAGGACAGTTTTGGTACCTGCGCTCCGTGAAAGCCAGTTACCTTCGGAAGAAAGAGTTGGTAGCTCTGAATTCCGGCAAACGAACCACCGTTGGTAGCGGTGGTTTTTTTGTTTACAGGGTATGAGATTACGACGACATCGAAGGGATAACAAGAGGATCCGCTTCTTGCCCACTCTTCGCCACAAAAAAAACGACACACTAGCGCGTAAAGCATCATCAAAAAACTCAAATAGCGCTATATACAATCACTTTATTACGCCCCTCCCTTTTGGCTTGATAAAGAGCATCGTCAGCATTTTTCAGCAAAAAATCGATCCTACCAAGAGGATCATCTTGTGTTGCCACACCAGCAGATATGGTGACCCGCAAGTTATTAGGGAAGACAGTACTTTCAATAACACTCCTAATACGCTCCGCAACACACTTAGCTGTTACCACAGATGTATTCGGCAGGAAAACAACAAACTCTTCGCCACCAAACCGACAAACAACATCTTCACTACGGCAACAGGAATTAATAATATGAGCCAAAGAAACAAGCACCTCATCTCCGACCCCATGCCCGAAACTGTCATTTATCTCTTTAAAAAAATCAACATCAATTACAATAACTGAATACCCTGAATCCCGCTTATGATTCTGTATTTTACTTAAAAACCCCAATCTATTGTTCACGCCGGTAAGGGGATCTTTAAGCGCCACCTCATTTAGAAAATCAACTCTTTCCATCATTACCTTAATATACGTAAAAAGCGCCTTTTTAAGCCTATCAGCTTCGGCATACCAAGCATTGATAGCTTTAATATAAACTAGCGAAGCTCCGATATCTTTAGCATTGGTAGATATAGCAAGCTTTTCTAAAGGAAGTGAAATACTGGAGGCAATGAAATATGAAATAAGTGAAAACACAATAATTATTATAATTAGCAGAACAAGTACACTTTTAGCATAAGCAATAAGAATAGTAGTCACACTGTCAGCACGACTATAAACCAACACATTCCAAGCAGTATTTTTCATACTAGCATAACCAAGAAGATATCTATGCCCCGAAGAAAAAAATGCCCCCTCACCTCTATCAGACGCAGTTAACTTTGATTTCAAATCATCAGACATAACCATAGGCCGATCAACAGCACTTTTATCGTTATTAAAGATCACATTCCCATCATCACTAACAATGCTAATTTCAGTGTTGTTCTTGAAAAAATGCCTGCTCAAAACATCGCCAAATAAATTATGTTTTTTTAGATATATAGACCCACCGACATACCCTATGTAATTGCCACCCTTATCATAAATAGGATGTGACAACAAAATAATCAAATTCCCAGTAACTGATTTTAACGGTGAAGATATGAATGGTTTCTTTTCCTCAATCGCCAATTTGCTGGCACTTGAATTCAAGCGGGTACCAACTAAATCAAGAGATTCTGGCGAAGTCGCCAGAACAACAGCATCATTACTAACAACAAGAACTGAATTAAACATACCAGACTGCAATCTTAACCTATCCGCCTCATCTTTAAGTGAGTCAATATCATTAGTTGATTTTATTTTTTTTGCTCCATATGCTAATTCACCTTGAGCCATTTCAATATAACCACTCATTACATCTGACATTTTCATAGCGTACGATGAATTAGCATCAACCAAATCTATTTCTTTCATTTTTCGTCTTCATCTCT
>CP033785.1 GCA_003955985.1 Corynebacterium jeikeium | reverse complement strand
ATGAATTAGCATAAAGCAAATCTTTTTCTATATTTTCGCGCTGAAAAACCATAATAACGGCAATCAGAAAAATAGAAGTTAACAAAATCCCACCAACGGACAAGGTTATGACTATCGGACGAAGGTGAGGCTTTTTAATTCTCATAAAAATACACTCCATATAATAAAAAATGCCGCATTTACCATAACATCCCTTATCAGCACCGCCCCGGACGGGTTCGGAACAAATGCGGCGTCAGCCCGGTAAAACCGGCAGCAAACTCTCCGCTAAACCGCGCATTCTGCGCCAGATAAATTTCACCCGGCTGCATGGCTATGCAGTCGGGTGAATGGCTCCGGCTTTCAGCGCAGATGTCCGCCGAAAGCCCCGTTTTATCAGGTTATCACAGTGAAGGGCTGTTATACGTCCGCTGTCGCTGAGATCGCTCCAGCTCCAGCGCTTTCTGATGCTGCACCACGCGCTCCTGCTCCCGGTGCAGCTCGACGGCATTCAGTCGCTCGACAACCGGCGCAGCTGCTCGCTCAAACTCTGCACCTGCCTGCTCAAGCCCGTGACGCGCTCGCTCAGCGCTGCGTTCTCCCGTAGCATAAGACCAGACATCGTCCGCCATTCCGCGAAGGCGCTCTCCCACTCGTCCAGCCTTTTCGAGTAGTCCTGCTGTAGCTGCTCTAATGCGCTCAGCAACTGTTTTTCCAGCTCCGTCATGTGCTATTTCCCCGCCAGTATCATCCAGCTCGAATCCTCTCCGAACCGTCCCGCTTCCGGGTTCACCTTCACGCAGCGGCGTCTCTGCTCGCCGCAGGTCGAGAGCTGCACGCCGCTGTTCCTCTCTGACAGCATGGCCTGCGTGCTCTTCTGCTCCCGGATGGTCGTGTAGTTGTCGAGTATCTGCTGCCCCTGCCACCACAGAATGCCCGCGCTCGAGGCGATCAGCAGCGCGGAGACCAGGACGATGGTCAGCCACGTCTGGCTGACCATGCGCACCATGCCTTTCGTGCGCTGGCTCATGGCTGAGGACAGTTTCCGGTCGTGGTCGAGGATGGCGGCGCTGATTCTCTTCGCGCTTTCGTTCAGTTCCGCTTTTACAGATTTCTCGTGCTCGCTGAATGCGGCTTTCAGCATCTCGCCGGTATTCTGCTGCTGCGCTTTCGATTTCTGCTCTAAGTCCTTCGCCAGCGTTAAAAGACTGTTCATAAATGGCTCCCTTCAGTCGGATGTTTCGCCCCCCGTCCGGGTCGGCAATGCTGATACTGCTTTTTGTGGTGCGGACCACCTCAAAACCTGCGCTTTCCAGCGCCTCAGTGACATCCTGACGGGTTTTCAGCTCCCCGGATGAGGCAAGAGCAAGCAGACCGCGTGTAATCGCTTCTGCAGCCTCCTGCTTCGCTTTAGGCAGTGCAGACGGTGTGACCAGTGCCCGCCGGTTCTCCGGTGCGTTCGGGTCGTGCAGCCCCAGTCTGCCGTTCACGATGGTCTGCCAGGCATCGATGCGTGGACGGTCGGCGCGATCGTAATACGGCTGGAGCCGTCTGCCGGTCAGCAGCTCGGTATTGGGGATCAGAAAGTTCAGCTCCAGACGCCCCTTGTCAGCGTGCTCCACCCACAGAATGCTGTACTGATCTTTATCGAGTCCGGGCATCAGAACCCGCTCGAAGCTGGCCATCAGTTTTTCCCGCTGGCCGGGAGGCAGATCGGCCTCCGCAAACGACAGGACGCCGGAGGTGTATTTCTTAACGTAAGGCGACGCGTCAATCAGCTCCCGGACTTCTTCCGGCTTCCCCTGCAGGACGGTGGCGCCTTCACGCTGCCGGTCTTTACCCAGCAGATAGTCCACCGGCCCGGCGCCACCGCCGCGACCGCGTGGATGAAATTTAACGATCATCGTCCGTTCCTTTCTCAAGAACGGCGTGCCGCAGCCGCTCAAGTCCGGCATCGATGGCCATCAGCGCCGCAACAATCTGCACCCTGTCATGGCCGGTACCGCCGCCGGCGTTAACACGGCGGGCTATCTGGTTCAGGTTATTGCCCATGCCGGCAAGCTGGCGCAGCAGCGCCGGCGAGATTGAGGGGAGCTTTCCGGAACGTGCCGGCTTTTCGTCCAGGCAGATCTGCCGCATCCACGCCGCCAGCTGCCTGCCGTCACAGCGCTCAAGCAGCCGCCGGTGCTCGTCCTCCGTCACCCACATGGTGAGCATCTTGTTCCGTTTCTCTGACAAACCGGCCTCCTGATAACGCCGGGACGGGCGGGAAAGCCTTTCCCGGTCGGCGCGGGGTTGGACAAGCCGCAGGCGCGTCAGTGACTTTTAGCGGGTTTCGGGGCGCAGCCCTGAACCAGTCACGTAGCGCTAGCGGAGTGTATACTGGCTTAATATGTTGGCACGGATGCGGGTATCAGTGAAGTGCTTCATGTGGCAGGAGAAAAATGCAGCAGCGGAGCGTAAGTGGAATATGTGATACAGAATATATTCCACTTCCTCGCTCACTGACTCGCTGCGCTCGGTCGTTCGGCTGCGGCGAGCGGTACCGGCTTACAGGTGGGGCGGAAATTTCCTGGAAGATGCCAGGAAGATACTTAGCGGAACGGAGAGAAGGCTGCGGCGAAGCCGTTTTTCCATAGGCTCCGCCCCCCTGACAAGCATCACGAAATCTGACGCTCAAATCAGTGGTGGCGAAACCCGACAGGACTTAAAGATACCAGGCGTTTCCCCCTGGTGGCTCCCTCGTGCGCTCTCCTGTTCCTGCCTTTCGGTTTACCGGTGTCATTCCGCTGTTATGGCCGCGGTTTCTCATTCCACGCCTGACACTCGGTTCCGGGAAGGCAGTTCGCTCCAAGCTGGACTGTATGCACGAACCCCCCGTTCAGCCCGACCGCTGCGCCTTATCCGGTAACTATCGTCTTGAGTCCAACCCGGAAAGACACGACAAAACGCCACTGGCAGCAGCCACTGGTAAGAGGGTGTACAAGAGATTACTGATGCAGAGTTCTTGAAGTCTCAGCCCAACTACGGCTAAACTGGAAGGACGATTTTGGTGGCAGCGGTCTTGTACACCCTGTTACCACGGTTCATAAACTTGCCGGTTTAATGAACCTTCGAAAAACCACCTTGCCGGGTGGTTTTTTCGTTTTCAGAGCAAGAGATTACGACGCAACGGAAAGGATCTCAAGAAGATCATCTGTGATGTTCGACAGATATGGGGATATGCACCATGGCCTATCCGGCTTTAACTGAAATGGCGACATCCTTAACCGCAGTCTCAACTCCTGCAGCATTCCTCTGAATGCTGGTCATCACTTCACCCGCTTCACGCATGAGTGTGACCCCTTCCCGGGTGGTCATCAGGCTGTTTTCAATGCCACTGAGAACATCTTTAGCCAGTTGACTATTGCTGGCCACGACTTGCTCAATTTCTTCAGTCGCGCTACTGACGCTCGCCGCAAGATTACGCACCTCTGCGGCAACAACCGCAAAACTTCTTCCGGATGCGCCCGCCCTTGCTGCTTCAATCGCGGCATTCAATGCAATAAGTCTTGTTTGCATGGCAAACTTCCGGATGGTTTCCACCATACCGTCAATACTTTCAGACTGATTGTTGAGCCGGGAGACATCGGTGGAGACAGCTCCCATCCCCTGCGCAATTCTGTCAATCATAAGGATGCTATTTTCAATAACATTTGCACCGTTCTGCGCACTTCCTCGTGTCTGCACGGCCATATCCCATGCATGCACAGCAGCCTCCTGCTCTCTCTGGTTTCGCAGGACATCAGCCGTGACATCTGTAGCGAATTTCACAATTTTATAAAGCTGCCCGTCACTGTTAAAGACAGGGTTATAAGTTGCACGGAACCACAGAGGGTCTCCCTGACGGTTAATACGTGGAAACTGACCAGAAAAAAACTCACCCTGATTCAGCCTCTCCCAGAACTGTCGGTATTCATCACTTTTGTAAAGCGTCTCGGCACAAAACAGACGATGATGCTTACCGATGACTTCATCCCGTTTATAGCCAGTGGCATTGACGAAATTTTCATTTGCATCAAGCACGATCCCTTCAGGATTGAAGGTGATTATGGCCATAGAACGGTTTATGGCATTTAGGACTGCTTCCTGCTCAAGCGCAGAATGCACGCGCTCAGAAATATCTGCAGCAATTTTAATGACTCTGGTCACACGACCGCGCCGGTCAGTAACGGGGATATAACTGGCTTCAAGCCATACGGAACGATTTCCCTTTGCCCGCCGCAGGAACTTGCCACTAAAGCTTTCTCCCCGGGCAAGGCGCTGCCAGAAATGGCTGTATTCCGGTGAACTCACCAGAGAGGGTGGGCAGAATATACGATGGTGGTGACCGATTATTTCATCAGCCCTGTACCCCATAGTGGAGAGAAAAAGCGGGCTGGCTTTATGTATCACCCCCTCCGGACTGAATTCAATGACAGGCTTATTCTGACAAATTGCGTCATACGAAATGGCTGAGCGCTGGCGGTTCAGGGAGAACAGATTTTTAAGTGAACGCATATACATCAGATTGCTCGGATAATGTAAGGACTGCCATGGTTATCCCCGAGGACGCGGATACCATCATGCCCGCCCTGCCGGTGGCAGAAAAAAAGCTCCCGGGCAGGGAGCGGAAGACAACGTGTCACAGAGTTAAAACCTGGTTTCAGGCACCTCAGTTATCGGCCGCCGCCGCGCCGGCCTTAGAGGGCAGGCGGTAATTTTTTCGTCACGCGCTTAAGTTGCATTGTTCATGAAACTTAATGCAACAGCCTGACGAATTTACCATAACATCCGTTGCCCGCACCACTGAAACGGGGTTGGCTGCGTTTCCGGTGCCAGACGCGAGAAAGTGGCGACAGACATAACGAAAAAACACCAGAAACGCAGCCGCTGAATATTACACTGGTGCATAGTCATGCAGCCAGATGCATGGATGTTAAAGTCACACTAAAATCCGCGCCAATGCCTTAAAAACCGGCAAATGCTTCTCCAGCCACTCCCACAGCTCTGCAGCCAGATACAGACAGTTAAGTACAGCTTCAATAACGTTAAGCAATTTCATTTCCCGCTCCTGAATAAGCCTTGACCTTTTTGATCACGAACCTATTTAGCGGGAGAGATAAGAGCCCTTCTTCTTGGGGTTTGTCACGGGCCGGCATCTGTCAGCCCAGCGTCGGTCCTTTGTAGGTTTTCTGCGGCTGGCGCTGCAGCTCGAGCGTTTTCTGATACTCATTCTCCCTCTGCCGGAACTCGGTGGCATTCAGTTCCCGGACAAGCGGCGCAGCTGCTCGCTTAAACTCAGCACCTGCGTGCTCAAGTCCGACACGCGCTCGTTCAGCACCGCGTTCTCCCGTTGCATAAGCCCACACATGCTCCGCCATTCCGCGAAGGCGCTCTCCCATTCGTCCAGCCTTTGCGAGTAGTCCTGCTGTAGCTGCTCTAATGCGCTCAGCAACTGCTTTTCCAGCTCTGTCATTTTCCGCTACTCCTGTTTCAGGCGGATCCATGTCGTCCCGTCGTAGGGGATGGCTTCGGTTTGCATCCCCGGCGGCAGGATAAGAAACCTCCGGCCGTCGCTGCTCTCCTGATAGCGCACTCCCCACGTCCGGGCGGTCATTTTCGCCAGGGTATCTTCCTGCTGACGAAGATGCGTGTAATTGTCGGTTATCTGCTGCCCCTGCCACCACAGAATGCTCCCGCTCGTGCCGATCAGCAGCGCTGACACCATCAGGATGGTGAGCCATGTCCGCCCGGCAGTCCGCAGTACGCTCCGCCGGTTTTTCTCCATCGCCTCGCTCATACTCTGCTCGTGGGCGAGGATGGCGTCGCTGATTCTCCTCGCGCTTGCGCTCAGTTCCGCTCTGACAGACTGCTCGTGCTCGCTGAATGCGGCTTTCAGCATCTCGCCGGTACTCTGCTTCTGCGCTTTCGATTGCTGCTCCAAGTCCTTCGCCAGCGTTAAAAGACTGCTCATAGATGGCTCCCTTCAG